>NC_022551.1 GCF_000471965.1 Blattabacterium sp. (Nauphoeta cinerea) | reverse complement strand
TTTTCTAATATTAGGTTCTCTACGCATTAATTCTTCTAAACGGGATATTTTTTCACCTTCTTTTTTATCAGGATCCGTTTCAGTTGATGCTACATTATCATCTTTTTGTAAAACAGATTTATCAATAATCCCAGACAAACCATCATCATGACATGATGAAAAAAATATTATTGAAAATAACAACAAAATAAAAAAAAATGATTTTTTCATTCTCTATTAATTTTATTTTTGAAATATAAGTTTTTTTTTAAAACTTTACAATTATGTATAATATTACTATAAAAATATCTAATATTTCGTCTAATCCTTTACCTATTTATGAAACAAAAGGTTCATCTGGTATGGATTTAAGAGCTTCATTAAAAAAAAATATTATAATTTTTTCTATGGAAAGAAAAATTGTAAAAACTGGTTTATTTATTGAAATTCCTAAAAAATATGAAGCCCAAATACGACCTAGAAGTGGTTTAGCTTTATACCATGGTATAACTGTTTTAAATAATCCAGGTACTATAGATTCTGATTATAGAGGTGAAATAAAAATACTATTATTTAATCTATCTAAAAATTCTTTTATTATAAAAAATGGAGATAAAATTGCTCAAATTATATTTTTTAAATATAAAAAAATAAAATGGGATTTAAAATTAAAAATTATAAAAAAAAATAATTAAATTATTTTTTTCATCAAAATAAAAACACTATAATTTAATATATCTATATAATTATCATAAATTTTTTCAAAAAAATTTTCTATAATAAAAAAATTTTTTTTTACATTTTGAATTCTTAAGATTTTTTGTATAATTATATCTTTTATAGATGAAAATTCCATTATCTTCCAAGCTTCTTTATAATCACAATTTTTTTTTATCATTATAAGTTTAGCTTTTTCTCCATATGTATCATAATAATTATAAATATCTTTTATTTTTATATTTTTTATATTTAAAATTCTTTTTTCATAAAAAAAAAATAGCAATTATAGATAAATTTATAACATCTATCCATTTATTATCATAAACCTTTAGTAATATAATATCATTTATATTATTTTTATTTTTTTTATGAAAAATTAATATTAATTTTTCATTTAAAAAAAATTTACATTTTTTTAACATTAAATTATATTGCACATAAGTATCAATATAATTATTATTACGATTCATATTATGAATTATTTAATTTACTAATTAAGTAAATATTGATCTATATAAATTTTAGCTTCCTCAAAGGAATAACAAATATTTACATTCCAATTATATGAATTTAATATATCTATAATTTTAACCTGATTTTTTGTTACCTTATTTGGTTTAATTTTAAATTCTAAAGCCATCCCTGTTCTCCCTTTTTTAGGCATAGGAACTAATAAATCCGGCATACCAGGTCTTAATCTCATTATTTTAATAAGAAATCTTTCATAAGAACTTCTCTTTGCTTCATTATGTGGGTGAAAATAAAATATATGAGGATATTTATAATCTAAATAATCACAAACAGAACTATGTAATAATTGCTCTTTATTTAAAAAATTTTTATACCAATTTTTCATCTTTTTATTTTATGATTCACAAGAAATACATTCAGAACCACCTTCTAAATTTTCTTTTTTATTTTTTAAAAGAATTTTTAAAATTTTTTTTTCTGATTCTAAATTTTTATTTTTTTAGAAGAAATAAAAAGATCATCATTCCAATCTTCATTAGGTTTACTATATCCAGTTTCACGATTATCAAAAAAATCAGTTTGTTGTTCTCCAGATATTGTTATATAAAACCAATCCATATCAGATAACATATTTTTATCTATATGATATAAGTTATTTAATCCTAATTCCCTCAATTTCAAATTAGCTCTATCTTTCATAAAATTTTTTAAATCTTCTCTTTTAATAGTAGGAAGATCACCTTTTTTAAAAATTTGATCAATAAAAACAAATTCATTTTTTAATGCTAAATCTATCCCCTGATAAACAGATTTTTCTACTAATTTTTTTAATCCTTTATTTTCATCACAAAAAGTTCGAAATATTTTACATCCAGCTTCCGAATGAAGAGACTCATCTCTAACAGAAAAAATAATTTGTTGACCTATTCCTTTTAAACGATTAGATTTTCTAAAAGAAAGTAAAACAGCAAAAGATGAAAACAATTGTATACCTTCCGCAGCGGCAGAAAATAAAGCTATACTTTTTGCTATTTCCTTTTTATTATATCGATCATATAACCCATTTTTAATATCCATTAAAACCCGTAATTTATTCATTATTGCTTCATCTTCTAAAAAAGCATGAAAATCATCTAATCCTAAAATATCATTCAAATAAGAATAAGCTACCGCATGAATTGTTTCAAATGATCCAAAAACTTGTCCCATCATTTTTATTTCAGGAACAGGAAACCATCTAGGAATCATTTCTGACCAATAATTACCAACTTCTGTCTCTGTTTGAGTAAATCCTTTTAAAATATCACCAATTACATTTTTTTCTCTAAAAGACAAATTATGATTCCAATCATAAATATCAGATTGCATATTAATTTCTGTATGTAACCAATGTGCATTTTGTTGTTTAAACCAATAATCATAAGCCCATTGATATTCAAAAGGTTTAAAATTTAAACGATCTTTCGTGATATCCATTTATTTTTTTTTTCATTTATTTCTTAAACAAGAAAAAATAAATGTACTAAAATTATCTGAATGAATAATTATAAAAAAAAATAGAATTTTTTAACAATTTTTTACTATTTTTTACTATTTTAGTTATTCGCGCGCGCGCGCGCGAATAACGTAATCATAACGTCATTTAATAACGTAATTAATACGTTAATTTTTTTTAAATTATTATATATATATATATGCCTTATTTTTAATTTTTTACATAAATCAAAATTATGTAGGTTTTTTTTGAAAATTTTTCATATTCTAAATGAATGAATTTAAAATTCTCTCTATATGTCTGTATGTATAAAAAAAAAGGAAACATAAATCAATTTTAAGGGTAATTTTGAATACTTCACTTTTTAGGTGTAATTAACCCCCCCCCTTAAAATGCCCCCCCCCAATTTTGAAAATTTTTCATATTCTAAATGAATGAATTTAAAATTCTCTCTATATGTCTGTATGTATAAAAAAAAAGGAATACTAATTAAAAGAAATATCTTTGTATTTATTAACAATTTTATATTAAAATAAACAACAAAAATTATTCTTTAAATAATAAATAATATGAAAATAAAAGAAAATTTTGTTCAAATATCTCCAGAATTCTTTAATACTCAAGAATGGAATAAAAAAAGAACATTTAGCGATGGAGAAGCTCTTCTTTATTTAATATTAAAAAAAGAAATTAAAATTTCTGCTAAAAATTTAGGAATAATTTTTGGTTGGAGTAAAGCTAAAGTTATATTATTTATTCACAAACTTATTGCTAAAGGATATATAAAAAGAAGAATAGAAGAAAAAGTAAGCGTTTTAACAGTTATTAAATTTTTAAAGAAAGAAAATAATCATCATATAAATAATAAAAATAATTATAATAACAATACTGCTATTATTAGAAATTAAAAAATAATCAAAATAACATAAATAATTATTTTATATTATTCTAACATTATGATAAATAAAAATATTTTAAATTAAATTGAACGATTTAATATTTCTATAAC